>NZ_CP019451.1 GCF_001983995.1 Halioglobus japonicus
TCCCTGTCAGGGAGATCACGAGCAGGCGACCCGGGCGCTGGCATTGGCTGCCCTGGCACGCAGTGACGAACTCGGCTGGCACCTCACGCGCGACAATTCACGACTGAATATCAAGACCATCGACTCGTTCTGTGCAGGCTTGACGCGCCAGCTGCCGATTCTGAGCCAGTTCGGCGGTTCGGCCCAGGCGGTGGATGATGCAGTGCCTCTGTATCGCGAGGCGGTATCCGAGCTGTTTTCGCTGCTGGAGAGCGCAAGGCCGGAAGCGGAAGACCTGCGCCAGTTGCTGCTGCACTTCGACAATAACTGGGAGCGCCTTGCGGATCTGCTGATGGCCATGCTCGCCAAGCGCGATCAGTGGCATGAACACATGGGCGTGCGGGCCTCACCGGCCGAATCTGAACAACGTTTGCACTCACTGGTGGCAGCATTGGTCGACGAAAAGCTCGCGGAGCTGGCGGCGGTTTTGGCACCGTTTGAAGATGAGCTGTTCGACTTGTTCTGCTACGCGCAGGGCAATCTGGGGGAGCCGGTACCGGATAACTTCCCCACGCCTGTGAGTGACAACCTGGCGCAATGGCGTGCCCTGGTGCAATTGTTGCTTACCCAGGACGGCAAGTACCGACGCTCTGTGAACGTCCGCAATGGCTTCCCTGCCGGCAAGGGTGAGGCCCAGGAGCACAAGGACCATCTCAAGCACCTGCTGGGTCGTATGGGAGAGGTTGCCGAATTGTTATCCGCCCTGCGGGCGGTGACGACGCTCCCTGATATGGGAGGGCATGCCGCTTCCTGGCAACTGGTAGTTCACCTGGCCCATGTGCTGCCTCTGGTCGCAGCGTGCCTGCTGCTGGTGTTCGAGCGGCGCGGCGAGGTGGACCATACCCAGGTGGCACTGTCGGCACTGGATGCACTGGGAGACGACGAGCAGCCCACCGAGCTGGCGCTGCGGCTCGACTACAGTATTGAGCACATTCTTGTCGATGAATTTCAGGACACCGCCATCAACCAGTATCGCCTGCTGGGGCGGCTGACCCGTGGCTGGGGCGAGCACAATCGCCTGAATGCGCAGGCCCCGCGGACCATTTTTATTGTCGGCGATGGCATGCAGTCGATTTACGGATTCCGCAATGCCAATGTGGGCCTGTTCCTGCGCGCTCGACAATCCGGTTTTAACGGTGTGATCCCGGTGGCCATCGACCTGAAAAGCAATTTTCGGTCGAGCGCTTCGGTGGTCGACTGGGTGAATGCAACCTTCGAGGAAGCCTTCCCGCCAGAGGACGATGTGCGTCGCTCCCGAGTGAGCTATACGCCTGCGGTAGCGGTGAAACCGCCGTTGTGTGAGCCTGCAGTAGAGCTGCACGGTTTTCGCGGCGAGAGCGCCGCAGTGCAGGAGGCGCGGTATCTTGTTGATCAGATCGTGGCCGGTCTCGACGACGAGCAGTTTGAGTCAATCGCATTGCTGGCGCGTTCGAGGGGGCAGTTGGCGGCCATTATCGAAGAATTGCGACTGCGTAACGTGGGTTTTGCCGCCGAAGATATGGATCCCCTGGCGGGTTCCCCGGCCATTGTTGACCTGCTCAACCTGTGCCGTGCGCTGGCCAACCCGGCTGATCGGGTCGCCTGGTATGGCGTGTTACGTGCGCCCTGGGCAGGCCTCGATCTGCAGGATTTGCATTGCCTGGCCAGCGCAGCTGCAGATGCACGCTGGCAGAATCTACCTGCGTTACTGCGCGCCAGACAGTGGCCTGAAGCCTTCTCCGAGCGAGGACAGACTGTGCTAGAGCGCCTCGCCGCGTGCTTCGACTGGGCCTGGCACAAGCGTGACCGTCTTGCGCTGCGGATTTGGCTTGAGCAGCTGTGGTTGCGGCTCGGCGGACCACAGTCCCTTGCCAATCCGGCCTACCTGGAAGATGCGCAGCGCTTTTTCGAACTCTTGCAGGAGTGCGGCGAGGTCTGTGGCCGTCTGGACATCGCCTGGTTGGAGCAGCGCATCGCGAGGCTCTACGCCTCCGGCGAAGGCGGCAGTGCAAAATTAAAAGTGATGACACTGCATAAATCCAAGGGGCTGGAATTTGATTGGGTCATCATTCCGGCGCTGGGGCGGGGCACACGGGGTGATAATCGCGATATCCTGCTTTGGGATGACTACATCAGTCCCACGGGAGAACGCGGCTTCCTGTTGGCCGCCGATGACCACGGCGATACCAAAGCCCCGAGCCTGTACAACTTCCTGAAATCCCAACGCAGCGAAAAATCGAGGCTGGAATCCACGCGCTTGCTCTATGTTGGTGCCACTCGCGCCGTGAAGAAATTGACGCTGACGTCGGCTTTGAAAGAATCTGCACAGGCCTCGCCGGGAGAGTCCGCAGAGATCAAGCCACCCTCTGAAGGATCGTTGCTGAGTTGTATATGGCCCACCTTTGCCAGTCAGATGCAGATTCATGAAGCGGTAGAGGAGGCCGCCTTAGGCCCTGTGATCTCGGTAGCATTGCAGCGTGTCACTACGTCGCCTGTACTGCCCACGCCGCCTCTGGCAGAGCGAGAAGACGGCCCCAATATTCCGGAACCCGCCTTTAACCGCGTTGATCGCCATGTGGGGACAGTGATTCACGAGCAGCTGGAATATCTCAGTGCCGCACAGGACCTGCCTGAACAGCTGGGATCAGAAAATATCGAGCGAATGGCCCTGCGCCTGCGTGAACTCGGGGTAGGCGGACAACTGCTGGAGGATGCGCTGCACAGAGCGACACAGGCCGTTAACACGACGCTTGCAGATAGTGATACTGGCCGATGGGTACTGAGCTCTGCCCACAATGACGCGGCCAGTGAATTGGAGGTGGTCGTTGTAGATGCTGAGGGTAGAACGGCAGAACTGGTGATCGACCGGACCTTTGTAGACAGCCGTAGCGGCGTACGCTGGATTATCGATTACAAAAGCAGTGTGCCGTCCGCCGAGGAAAGCCTCGATGACTTCCTCGAACACGAGGCAGTGCGCTACCGCCCACAGTTGTTGCGCTACCGCCAGTGTTTCAGTGAACTAGCTGCTGAACAGGTCAAATGTGCACTGTATTTCACTGGCCTCGGGCGGCTGCAATTGGTTGAGGTTGAAGCGGTTAGCTGAACTGGCTGATCACGTCGTCCGCGAAGCGCTTAATGCTGTCCACCTTGTGTTCCAGTGCTTCGCTGTTACCGTGATAAAACGGCCACGGCATAGTCATGATATGAGTGACGCCGGCATCTTCAAGGCGCCGGTAGCCATCGGCATCCCAGGCATCGTTAGGGGTCGCCATTACCTCGAAAGCTTCATTGCCGCGGCCGAACTCACTGCGCCATTGTTGAATTTTTGCAATCGACTCGATGATGTCTTCGCTGCTCTGTAAGTCGGTCACCCAGCCATCACCAAGACGGGCAGCACGCTTCATAGCGGGATTGGAGATGCCGCCTATCCACAGCGGAATGCGCTCAGTCGGCGCGGGGTTCATTTCCATCGGTGCAAACTGGTAGTGCTGACCTTCGTAGCTGACCATCTCGCCGCTCCAGAGTAAGCGCATAATCTCGATCATCTCATCAGCGCGCTTGCCGCGGGTGGTAAAATCCTGCCCCATTAACTCAAATTCATCCCGCGACCATCCGACGCCAAAGGCGGGTGTGATTCGATTATTGGAAATAATCGCCGCCGTGCTGATGGCCTTGGCCACCAGGTAGGGGTTGCGCATCGGTAGCACAAACACATTGTTGGTAAAGCGCAGGTTCTCGGTAATGGCAGCGAGAGCACCAATCATTACCCAGGGGTCAGGCCAGTCGGTAAAGGGTGCCCAGCGCCTGCTGCCGTCCTCGGTATAGGGGTAGGGAGTGTTTATCGTCTCCGGGTTCACCACGTGATCGGAGAATGACATGGCGTGCCAGCCATGGGTGTCTGCGACAGGCGCAAGAGAAGTGAGGTGGGAGACGGAACTAAATGAGGTCGAAAGTACAAACTTCACTGGAGGAATGCCCCTATCGCTAAGTTATTATCTTGCGCTCACTTTAGCCGCTGTGAAGGTTGCTGTCCCTTGAGTCATTCAACTTGTCGCCGATTCGACCACATTGTCATACTGAGCGGAGCGGGGCTGTCCGCCGAGTCCGGTGTGGCGACCTTTCGCGACCCCGAGGGCATCTGGCAGCAATACGACCCTATGGATTTGGCGACGCCCGAAGGCTTTGCCCGCAACCCGTCGCTGGTGTACGAGTTTTATAACGCGCGGCGCAAGCAACTCGACGATGTTGCCCCCAACGCTGCACATCGTGCCCTGGCGCGACTTTGCCGTGAATATCAGGGGCGGGTTTTTCTGGTGACCCAGAATGTCGATGATTTATTGGAGCAGGCCGGATGCTCTGAGGTTTGCCACATGCACGGCGAGCTGCGGGTTGCGCTGTGCACCCATTGCGGTGAGCGTTCAATTGCAGCCACGGCTTTCGACGGCGACAGCCACTGCGTTCACTGTGGCGAGGTGGGAGGGTTGCGTCCGGATATCGTCTGGTTCGGTGAAACGCCGTATCACATGGCGGCCATTGAGCGTGAGTTGAGCACGGCAGATTTGTTTGTCGCGATCGGGACCTCCGGTACGGTATACCCTGCAGCAGGTTTTGTGCAGGAGGCACGCTGGTGTGGCGCCCACACGCTGGAAATTAATCTGGAGTCCAGTGAACGGGCCGATGTGTTCGATGAGCACCGGCTTGGGCCCGCGACCGAGCAGGTCAAACAGTGGGTAGAGGAAATGCTCGCCGGTCAGTGACCGGCGAAGCAGGGGTGAGCGTGTGTTATTTCGCCTCTATATCGGCGCTAACCATGTCCAGTGAAAGAGCAACCGCTTCGCGGTAGATCACTACGATAGTCTGGCCCAGCTCTACGCCGGACATTTTTTCCGGTTCCACATCTTCAATGAGATGAGCGCGGCCATTGGCATCGAGCAGCGTGACCGTGCCGAGCAGTCGGTTCATGCCTTCTATGGTGCAAACCGCGCGGATTAGACGGGCGCCGCCGGCCACCGGCTCGCCATCAACCACACCTTCGCCGCCATCTTCAATCACAACCCAGGGGTTGGCCATTTCTTCTTCCGTGGGCTCGCGAATTTCACCTTCAAGGGCGGCCAGATAGGTCAAACGCAGCTTGTCGCCAACGGTGACATCCTCCAGGCTGACCAGTTCTTCTCTGGCGTGCACAGTAAAGCTGTTACCGAGGGGGCCCTTGAGCGTCACCAGACGGTGCTCGAGATCGATTTCGGTGATCACGGCCTCGACTTCTACCGCGGTGGCCCGCACGTTGGCTTCCTGTGCAGTTGATTCTGCTTCCTGGGCGATGGCTGGGAGGCAAACCGCCGCGAGAGCGATAACAAGCCCGCGCGAGGCGCGGCTGAGGATATTATTCATTTATGCGTTCCTTGTATGAGAGGTATCAAGAGTGCGTACAACGCGTGTCGGCGGCACACTGTTACAACATAGCCGCGCTACGCGTATCAGGCAACTGACTCAGCCTGCCAGATTCTGAACTTGCGGTTCTCGGCAAGAATGGCGGTATTCCGAAAATGCGCGTTGAGTAGCCGGGCGTAAGGAAGATGACGATTGGCCACCAGCACCAGAATGCCGTTTTCACTCAGTTTTTCCCGACACTGCATTAATAGCCTGCGTCCCACAAAGTCGTCGACACTGTGGCCCAGGTGGAAGGGGGGATTGCAGAGGATTAAGTCGAATTTTGTCTCGCTGTTTAACAACCCGTCGCCATGGAGAAAGTGTGCGGTCTCCCCGGGGTACAGGGCTTGCCAGTTGGCTCGAGCAGAAGCCACTGCCATGGCAGATTCATCAAAGAAGTGTACCTCGCTTGCAAGGCCCAACTGTTTTGCGCAAAGGCCCAGCACGCCATTGCCACAGGCGAGGTCGGCCACGCGATGCGCAGGATTGAGTGCGGGCAGGTTTTCAATCAGAAAGCGGGAGCCGATATCCAGGCTCGAGGCACTGAACACATTTGGCGAGCCAGTGAGTTCACAATCCAGAGGAGGGCAGTAGTAGCTTGGGTTGAGCGGCGGATCAATGGTGCTGCCTGCCTCGCGTATGGCGGTGAAAACTCGCGCCTTACGGGCTCCCCGATGGCGCTCGACATGGCCAAAATAGCGGGCAATGGTGGCGGCGGTGGCGGGAGAAAGATGCTTATCCATGCCAGCGCAGATGAGTTCAGCGCCCACCGGCATAACAGCGTGTAAGGTGGCCAGTTGGTGCTCGAAGTAGGCGCTTTGCTTTGGAACCCGTAGCACTACCGGCCCCTCTGCACAGCTGGGTGCTTGAGTGCTCCAGATAACGGCGACCGGCAAGCAGCTATTGGCCTGCAGATTGGCGGCGGTCGCCAGGGCCGCCAGCGCTGAGTCAGTCCAGAGTTGCTGCGGTTGCAGGGCCACGCACAGCGCGCCATGTTCGTCATTGACGACCAGGGACGGTGCCGCGCCGCGTTCGAGGGCGGCATCCATGAGTAACAAATCGGCGCCGCACCAGGCCTGTAGTTGTTCGCCGGCGCGTTGCGGGTAGCGATGGAGCTGCCAGCTGCCATGGGCGGTTTCCAGGCGACTGGCGGCGGCCATGTTAATCAACCACCACTGACATACAAGGTGAGCTTTTGACCGGGCTGCAGGTAGGCGTTCGGGTCGAGGGAGTTCCAGGCAATGATATCGTGCACCGACACCTTGAACTTACCGGCTATCCTGTACAGCGAATCGCCGCGGCGAACGCGGTAGCCACGCTTGGTAGGTGAAATGCGTGAGCGGTCGGCCATGGCCAGGCTGGTGGCCCAATCGCTGCCCTGGGGAATCATGAGTGTGTCGCCGGCGCGAATCATGCTGCCACGTATATCGTTGACCTGGCGTAGCAGCTCCACCTCGGTGTCGAATTTCCGGGCGATGCGGATCAGGTTGTCGCCGTTCTGGATGCGGTAGTGTTCCCAGCGCACCCGGTCAGCGTCGGTTAGCTGGGCAATGCCGCTGTGGAAGGCATCAGCGGTGCCGGTGGGAAGAAGCAGTTCCTGGGCAGTTTCCGGTGATGTGGCCCATCGCAGTTGACCGGGGTTCAGGGCCTGGATCATGCTCAAATCGACGCCTGCCAGTGATGCCGCCCGTGCCAATTCTATCTGTCCGCCAGTGTTGCCCACGTCGAAAGCCGGTGAGTTTGGCACGGGGGGGATCTGCACGTCAAAGGCTTCGGGAAGGCAATGATCTGGCTCAGGGCTAGAAGCCGGGGCACGTAATGACGTGTCTCCCGGGGCAATTTCAATGACCAGTAATCCGTGCCCAGGCCCTGCTTGGTATTGGCCCGTTGTGCGCGACCGACGCGTCCCTTACCGGCGTTATAGGCGGCAAGGGCGAGCATCCAATCCTCGTCGAACTCCTTGTGCAGAGATTCGAGGTAGTCCAGGGCGATCCGCGTGGATTCGCGCAGATCGCGACGACCGTCGTACCACCAGTCGCTGTGCACGCCCAGCCAACGGCCAGTGGCAGGCATGATTTGCCAAAGTCCGGCGGCTCGCTCCGAGGACACTGCAAAAGGATTGAGAGTGCTTTCCACCAGCGGCAACAACGCCAGTTCGATGGGAATATCGCGCTTTTCCACTTCCTCGACAATGTAATACAGGTACAGAGAGGCGCGCTCAGATACGACAGGCAGATAGCTGGGTTGCCGCAGGTAGTGGTCGCGAGCATGGCCTACCTGTTCGTTGTGAATCTTTTGCCAGGTCATCTGGCGGCGGATTCGCTCCCACAGATCGGCCGGTGGTTTGTGGGGAGTGGCCTCGGTGTCGCCAGCGAACATTTCTGTGGGGCTGGGTTCGGTATAGGTTTCCCGCTCACCGGAATGCGTCGTATCGGTGGGGTTGTGTTGGCATGCCGCCAGTGCAGCGGACATCGAAAAGGCCGCAATAAGTCTTCGTAACATTATGAAATATAGATCAAATCAGTTTTTATTTTCTGGGTCCAAAAAGCCCCGCTACAAGCGAATTGTGGCCCGTCTGGGACGTATGATGCCAGTGAATAATTGTCAAAAGTTGTCCTTCCAGCCCCGTACTGCGGCAAACACTTCTGCCCCTGTAGTGCCGGACAGCTTGCCATGGCGACGCATGGCGTCGACCAACTCGGGGGCTTCGCAGCGCATGAAGGGGTTGGTGGCCGTCTCCAGCGCCAGGGTCGAGGGGACGGTGGGCAGCCCCGCCGCGCGAGTCGACTTCGCCGTGGTAATTCGCTCGGCGAGGGCCTGGTTGTCGGGTTCTACAGCGCTGGCAAAGTCAAGGTTGGCCAGGGTGTACTCGTGGGCACAGAATACCTGGGTATCTGCCGGTAATGTGGCCAGTTGCTGGAGAGAGGCGTGCATCATACCGGGCGTCCCCTCAAATACCCGCCCGCAGCCGCCGGCGAACAGGGTGTCGCCGCAGAACAATTGGGCGTTGTCTGCGCTGTGGTAAGCAATATGATCGAGGGTGTGCCCCGGCACTTCAAGCACATCGAAATAGGTGCCGAGTACGTCGACGCGGTCGCCCGCCCGCACGACCACATCTAGCTCATCAATGGCGGGATTGTCCGGCCCATAGACAGTCGGTGCAAAGGCCTCGCGCAGCGCGCAATGCCGCCCACATGGTCGAAATGGTGGTGGGTGATTAGAATGCCTGTCAGGTTCAGGCCTTCCTCTTCGAGCCGGGCAAGGACGGGGGCCGGGTCGCCGGGGTCGACTACAAATGCATCGCCCGTCGAATCTGCGCTTATCAGCCAGATATAGTTGTCGTCAAAAGCGGTAATAGGTCTAACTGTGAGCATGGGAAATCGTTTCAATAGCGGGTAAATGCAGTAAAATGGCGCTCTATGTAGCGGTGGTGCAGAGCGCGCCCGTGGATTGAGTAATGAGCCGGCAGTTTAGCGAGATTTTTGACGAACTGGAATCCTGGTATGGCATGGAGGCGGGGCGGGTCGTGCTGGACAAAGTTCGCGCCCATCTCGCCACCTATCTGGATACCGCCTTCGGCTACCACATACTGCAGATTGGGCCGGTACGCGAGCACTCCCTGATAGAACAGGGGCGCATCCATCACCACATTTATGCAGGCCCCGTGGTGGCAGCGCGGTTCGGTTTACTTTGCGAGGGCGGATGAATTGGCACTGGCCAGTGACAGTGTCGATGTGATTGTCGCGCACCATAGTCTTGAGTTCAGCACCAAATCCTCACCCAGGTGCTCAGGGAATTGCAACGCGTGCTGACCCCTCCAGGGCCATCTGTTTCATCGTCGGCTTCAATCCTTTCAGTTTGCGTGGTCTGGGATTACTGCTGAAGCGCTTTGGACGGTATTCGCCCTGGCGCCGGCACCACCCGGTTTCCGCGATCGCCTTTGCGGATTGGTTTACGCCCTGGTAGGCTTGTGATCCCGGCAGCAGTAGTTTTTCTGCATGCAGTGGCCGGGCATAGGCGGGGCGTCGAGTTGCGCAACCTGCTTGAGCGGCTGGATAACGCCTGCGGGCGGCTACAATCTGCCAACTGGGGCGGCCTTGTATGTGGTGCACGCCATCAAAAGGCAAGCCCGGAGTTACTGGCAAGCCGTCTTCGATCTTGCGCAAGCACGGCGGTAAACTCATTGGGCCTTGCTGTGCCCAAACCTGCCGCAACGCCCAGCCCGGCGCCTGCCGGGCCCGCAAGAGGAACACTCAGGCGCTTATTCGCAGGCGTCCGAAACGGAGACCATTATTCATTGAAAGACGTCGAGATTTTCACCGACGGGGGCCTGCCGGGAAATCCCGGACCAGGTGGTTGGGGCGCGGGCTGTTTGCGCTATCAGGGCCAACGGAGAAGTCACTCTATGGTGGGCCGAGCAGGAGACAACCAATAACCGCATGGAAGTTGTGCGCCGGCGCCATCGAAGGGCTGATGGCCCTGAAAGGAGCCTTGCAGTGTCGTTCTGACCACCGATTCGGTGTATGTCAAAAATGGCATTACTCAATGGCTGGACGCGGCTGGAAAGCGCAAGGCTGGAAGACCGCCGGGCAAGAAGCCGGTTAAAAATATCGACCTCTGGCAGGCGCTGGACGAGCAGAATCAGCGCCATCCCAGGTTCGATTGGCGCTGGGTCAAGGGACACAGCGGGCCACCCGCGAAAACGAATAGGCAGATCAAACTCGCCAATTCGAGGCATCGATTGAGTTGGTAACCCCCCTAACGGAATACAAGGCAGACTATGCGTCAAATCGTACTGGATACAGAAACCCACGGGCCCTGGAAGTCACTCCAGGGCAACCGCATTTATCGAAATAGGCTTGTGTCGAACTCCGACAACCGACGCCTGAACCGGCAAATCACTATCACGTGTATATCAACCCGCAGCGTGGAGGTTTGATCAGGGCGCGCGATTGAAGGTTTCCCGGCATCACCAATGAGTTTTCTGGCGGACAACCCTTGTTTTGCGCGGGTGGCACAGGAATTTTTTGACTTTCGTAAAGGGCGCGGAACTGGTTATCCATAACGGCCCCTTTCGATGTTTGGCTTTCTGGATGCCGAGCTCAAGCGACTCGACAAAGGCTATCCGCCGCTGAGGCGAGTGCTGCAGTTATTGTCGACAGCCTGAAATTCTCGCCCCGGGCCCAAGCCCCCGGCCAACGTAAAACAACGCTTGGATGCCTTATGCTCACGCTACGGCGTCGATAATTCCAGCCGCGACCTTCCATGGCGCATTGCTCGACGCGGAAAATTTCTTCGCTGACGTCTACCTGACGAATGACGCGGTGGGGCAGACCTCGTTGACGCTGTCTGACACAGACGGTGATTCGGCGGGCTCTGTGGGGTGGCGAGCGTATTCAGCGTCTCTCCTGTCGAGCGTAGACCGCTTGAAGGGTGATCGAACCTTCAGCGGAAAGAATTGGGCAGCCAACATGAAGCGCAGTTGGAAGCCATTGCCGCCGGGAACGGCGGCAAGGTGTTATGGCGGGAACAGGG
>NZ_CP019452.1 GCF_001983995.1 Halioglobus japonicus
AGCGCCGCCAACTGCTCGTCTGTGCCAATGGCACCAGCGGCGAGAGATGCGCGGACGAGGGCGCCGGTCTTCATCTCGTGCATGGCCTGGAGTTCTTCCAGGGTCATGTCGGAGTCGACGGCCTGAATGTCGATGTATTGGCCGCCGACCATGCCCTCAAAACCGGATGCTTGGGCGAGCACTTTAATCATGCGCACTTTTTGCTCTACTGATAGATCCGGGGCATCGGCGAGTAGTTCGAAAGCTCGGGCCTGGAGGCCATCGCCCACAAGAATGGCGGTGGCTTCGTCGAAAGCCTTGTGAAGAGAGGGCTTGCCACGACGCATATCGTCGTCGTCCATGGCGGGGAGGTCGTCGTGGATTAGGGAGTAGGTGTGGATTAGTTCCAGAGCGGAGACAGGGACCAAGTTGATCGAACCGGGTGTTATTGTCGAGAATGCAAGGTAGGCTAGGGCCGGCCGTACTTGCTTGCCACTTTCCTCCAATGCGTAGCTGCACACTGCTGCCAGATCGGGGATTAGAAGATCAAGAGGGAGTTGATCTTTCGGGTTTAGTCGACACTTTTGCATAAATGCGGTAAGCACAGTTATAGCAGCCACTATCAGCTTTCTTCTTCGCCAAAGGCGGTATTGCCGAGAATATGAACTTTTTGCTCTGCGTTGGAGATGTCAGCCTGAGCTTTACGGATAAGATTAATTCCCTCTTCGTACTCTGCCAGCGACTTTTCAATTGATTGGTCTTCGGACTCAAGATTTTTGACGACGGTTTCCAAACGTTGCAGCCGGTCCGCGAGGGTTTCAGGTAGATTTTGTTTTTCCATGGGAGTGAAATGATTCTTGTTTGTTGGGGGCAGTATAACACTATTGATTTCTACGATAATGGTGATCCTTTATATCTGTACATTCGGGCTGCTTGACCTAAGTGCCTGCGTGTTTGCAAAGGGTCAGTGCCTAAAGGAGATCAGCATGCAGTCAAATCGCAGGGTTTGGGTGATCATTTGTGCGTCGTTATAACTTTCCATTCAGGCTGCATCGTCATTTAATAGACGCTTCAGCTCATCTGGACCTGTAACTCTGCCTGATTGTTTAGAAAGCATCTTGGGACGCGTCGCCAAGGTGTTCAGTAATATCTCCTTTCATTGATCGAGAATCTGTTGTCTGCGCCTAGAATAAACACTAGCTGGCTTCAGGTTACCGAGCGATTCGTGGTAGCGTTCGCTTTTTTGCCCCCCCCCAGATACGTTGTTCCAAGTTTCCCGGAAAAGGTTTATACCGCTCTTTCACGAACTCAATTGGTGTTATCATTTTTGCTTAGGCTTAGCGGCCATTTCGAGACAATTTACGACCAAGACGGTATATAGCGTTTTTATCTGGGACTCGGGGCGTGGAATTGATTTTCAATATCAGTATGTTACCGCGATTATGCGCTGGAGACCGGATTAGACTGGGGTGGGGATATTAGCTTCAGATGCTAGTGCATATACAAAAATAATTCTGGTGAGAGGCACATGGATCGGGATTACCAGTACAACTATTCGGCGTTGAAACCCTCCGTGTTCAATGCCGAGGGGCGCGAGCGCAAAGCGAGAACCGTACTCAAAGTGTGCCAGGATTACCTGGCACGTGAGGATCTCACGGATCTCACCCTCCTGGATGTCGGCAGTTCCAGCGGTATTATCGACAACCTTCTCGCTGACTACTTCGGCACTGTCTTCGGCGTCGATATTGATGAGCCCGCGATGGCTCACGCCAGGGAGACCTTCGCCAAACCCAACCTCCACTTTGCCGCCGGCGATGCCATGGCGCTCGAGCAGGACGATGCCAGCGTCGACGTGGTGGTGTGCTCGCATGTCTACGAACACGTACCGGACGCCAGCCAGATGTTTCGGGAAATCTACCGGGTCCTGAAGCCCGGTGGTTTCTGCTATTTCTCAGGCAACAATCGCCTGATGTATATGGAGCCCCACCACAAGCTACCGTTACTGTCGGTCATCCCAAGACCAATGGCACACTATTACCTGCGTGCCGCGGGCAAAGGCGACTTCTACCACGAGAAGCACGTCAGCTATTGGGCGCTGCGCAAACTGTGTGAAGCCTTCAATTTCAGCGACTACTCGGCACGGGTGATCGCAGAACCCACCCGATTCGGCGTTGACTATATGCTGCCTCCCGGCAGCCTGAAACACCGTCTCGCCCACTTCGTGGCCCGAGGCCTGCCCTGGCTGACACCACACATCTGGGTACTGGCAAAACATGGCCAGGACTGAGCCTCACAAACCCGGGTTCTGCTGATTACGCGGAATCTACCGCCGCTTGTCGGCGGAATGGAACGGCTCATCCTGAATGCCGCCCTGGGCATGCGGCACTACCTCGACCTCACCGTCATCGGCCCGGCTGGCTGCGAGCAGCACCTGCCAGATGACACGACCGTTTTTACGGCGCCATCCTCCCTCGCCGGCTTCATGTCCAGTGGCCTTGCCCACGTCCTGCGCCATTGCCGCCGCGATCGTTTCGAGCTCATAGTGGGCGGCAGCGGCCTTGCAGCGCCCCTGGTTGCACTGGCCAGACGGCTGTGTGGCGCAAGATCGCTGATCTTCCTGCACGGCCTCGACCTGGTCGTTAACAGCAAACCCTACCAGTGGCTGTTTCTGCCCTCCATTCGCAACGCGGACCACCTCATCGCCAACAGTGAGAATACTCGCCAGCTGGCAACGGGTCGGGGAGTACAACCGGCGCGCATTACCGTGATCAATCCCGGTACCGATCTACCCTCCGGCCTCGACGAGGAGCAAATAGCAGCATTCAGGGAGCGTCACGCTATTCCCTTTGAACGCTACCTGCTGTTTGCCGGCAGGCTGACGAAGCGCAAGGGCCTGTCGCACTTCCTCAGGCACGGCCTTCCGCGTGTACTTGAGGCCACCAAGGGAGTGGGCATGCTCGTCGTGGGGGAAACCCCAGTGACGGCCTGACCCGCAATGGTGACCAAGGAGAAACCTTGAAGGCCGTCGAGGCGTTGCAGCTGGCGCCTCATATCCACTTCGTCGGCGCCGTCGATGACGATGATATGTGGCTGGCCTTCGCCAGCAGCGCTGCCCACGTGTTTCCACTGGTCGAGGTTCCCGGTGATGTAGAAGGTTTCGGCATGGTCGCTGTCGAAGCCGCAGCCAGCGGCACACCGACCTTCGCCTTCGATCTTGGCGGTGTGGCCGACGCGGTCAGCGCAGGCAGCGGACGCCTGCTACCGGCCGGCGATTACGAAGGACTTGCCGATGCAATTATCCAGGATCTGCAAGTACCCACCTTCACCGCAGATGCCTGCCGGGACCATGCGAGCCGCTATGCATGGCCGCACTACCAGTCGTCCCTTGAGCAAGCGATCAGCGCCCTGCTTGGCCAACCACAGGGTGCTCCGCGCGCATGAAAATCGACAAAACACGGCCCGATCACTGGCTGATGCTGGCCCTGCAGGGCGGTTTCTCGCTGCTGATCGTAGCGCTGCGATGGCTCACCCCACGGTCAAAACGGCCGGTGGTTGCGCTCTACGGCCACCAGTATGGCGGCAACCTGAAGGCAATCTACGAGTACCTGGCAAGCCACTGCAGCGACCAGGTTGATCCGCGTGTCCTCCTCCTCGACCGGCAGCAGGCTCACCGCTTAAGGGCGGATGGCATCCGCACGCTGTCCTGCACCAACCTGTTCGACATGCTGCAACTCGTGAGGTGTCGCGTGCTGGTGAGCGATCATGGCCTGCACGCGATGCTCCCCCTCGTCCACCTGACTGACATTCGATTTGTCGACGTCTGGCACGGGATTCCCTTCAAGGGGTTCGTACCGGATGACTTCAAGCTACAACACCACTATGACGAGAGCTGGGTGACTTCGCCCCTGCTCGAAGATCTGTACGTGCAACGCTTCGGTTTCAGGCAACAGCAAGTGCACAGTCTCGGTTATGCCCGCACGGATCAGCTATTCAGCGCCGAGGCCCGACCCGCCGACAAGCAGACGACCGTGCTCTATGCGCCCACCTGGCGCCAGGACGATGCCGGCCGTGAACTGTTTCCCTTCGGCCTCGAGGGTGCGGCTTTTATTAGAGCCATCGCCGCTACTTGTGACGCGTACGGGGCACGACTGATCATCCGCAGCCACCTGAATGCCGAGATCCAGGAGACGGGATTAAGCAACGTTGAGTTCCGCCCACAGAAAGCGTATCCGGACACCGAGGCGTTGCTGGCCGACACCGACATACTGCTTTGCGATTGGTCGTCTATCGCGTTCGACTTTCTTTGCCTGCAGCGACCCATGCTGTTTATCGACGTACCCCCACCCTTCAAAAACGGATTCTCACTGGGCCCGAATACCGTGCGGGAGCTGTCGCATCGACAATGACCGAACTGGTAGCGACACTGGAAGAGTTTCTGGACAAGCCCCGCACGTTCACCGCTCGCTACGGCGCCATGCAACGCGAAATACTCGATGCTCTCTATGCAGAAGACACTCGCGGACGAGCGGCAGCGCTTCAATCTGCGCGCGTGCTAAGGCTGGCCGGGACCACTACACCCTGATTTTTTCTATCACTTCGGTGGTGGAAATCGCAGGCGTGCGAGGCAGGTAGGCAACCTCACAAAGATCACTGAACTGGTCAAACTTGCCTTTCCAGTCATCACCCATCACCAATATGTCGGCGCCATAGCGCTGGATGTAGTCCGCTTTCAATTCGAGCGACTCTTCCAGAAACACTTCATCCACACAGGACAACGCCCGAATGATTTCCGACCGCTCTCCTTCACTGTAGACGGGAGGCCGCCCCTTTTTAGCTTCGTTCAGGGCATCGGTAGACACACCGACGACCAGCCGATCTCCGAACGCGGCCGCTCGCTCCAGGATACGCAAATGACCAACGTGAAACACATCGAACGTACCGAATGTAAGAACTTTTTTTGCCACACTATCTCCCATCTGAACGTCGCGCCTCAAACCGCACGCCGCCCCGTCAATTAAACATCCTGTCCAGAAGTCGAACAACGATCCGATCGCGTAATCCACCGAACAACTTCATCGCCCTGACCTCATTCAGGCAGCAGGTCTGGTATTTACCTCTCCGTAATGGCGACAGGGGATGCACCAACAACAGGAACAGGGGATCGCCAATATCCACGTAACGACAGCGGATATCGCGCAACTCTGCCCGTCCTGTCGCATGGCAATAGTAAGCATGCATGCTGGTCGCCAGGGGAATATCCTCCCGATGGCGAAACTTGCGTGCCCGCGTGGCATTCACCAGATCGGGATATCTGTCTTCTATCTCCTGCAGGGTGCTCCGGCGCAATGCATAGGGCGCGTGATGCAGGCGTTTCTCTGGCCTGTAACCGAGGTCTCGCTCGATCAGGCGACAGGCGTTCAGCGCGCCATGTTCAAAATGGGACAGTGGTGGCTGCGTCTCGTAGGGCATGTCGTGCCTGGTAGGAAAGACACAGGGATGACGTTCCGGCGTAAAAAAATCCGTTACCGCCATATCGCTGCAGAGGAAAAAATCATCGTTCAGATAGAGAAAGTGCTCTGACAAATTCGGGATGCGGTGAAGATTGCTTTCGATCGCCCGGCTATTGAACACCGGCAGCACTGATGTGTCGGGAAAATCGCCTCGTGGTGAACGAACTCGACATCGTCCGCATGCGCGATTTCAGCGGGCAATTCGCAATTGCTGACCACGTATACCCGTCGGATCCAGGGGGCATGCTTGCGCAGGGACTTAATGGAGTAGACCAGTTCGTTCCGGTTCTGGAATCGAGCGACACTGGCCGAGGATTCAATACCCGATTCTTCCTCCCCCATCTGGCGCCTGGCTTCGCTGACCATGCAGCGCCAGATGGGGTCCGAATCATTGACCCAGGTATAGACGGCGTCGATCGGTGCATTCATTCGCCGCCTACCCCAAACAATCCCGGACCATACTTTTCAGCCCATTATCTGTGCGATAACCACCGGCGATATAGTACGCCAGCACCTTGATCAGCCGCAGCGGAAACAGTGTCCCGCGCAAACGCTCGCGTCGGTCCAGATGATGCAGCCGCTGCGACAATGACTCACTAAACGCCTCTACGGACGTGTCGAAGCCAGGCGGTGAATCAGTCACCAGCCGGTCCATTACAGTACGCAGGGCCTGCACATGGGCCAACTCCCGATGCTGCAATGCCCTGCCCTCTGCACCGAAGGAACGGGACAACTGCATCCCCAGCCGATGCCTCCTGCCGACACCGGAGATCCTGTTAGACAACACTTGTGACTCATTACTGTCATGGCGACGGTAATACTGCAGGGTCTGTTCACAAAGGGTCAGCGCCTGTAGTCCACGGCCGATATCAACGACCCAGTTATCGTGCGCTTTAGCCTCGGCAGGCACTGGTAAAATCCGGTCGAGAAGGGTCTTTTTAACAGCGACGCAGCAACCTGTTACAAACGCCGAATCGTCGTAACCTGCCGATCGCAGCTGGCCCAACTTGGTGAGACCCTGACCCTGTAGGCCGGCATCTACCAGGGCAGCGTCATTCATCACGACGAGGGTCGATTCATCAACCATTGCAAGGCGCGTGAGCGTGGCAATCTTGTCCTCGAACCAGACATCGTCCTGATCCGCGAGGCAAATGAGATCGCCGCTTGCCATGGCCATGGCTCGGCTAAAATTGCCAACATACCCGGCGCGAGTATCAGCCACCGACACGAGCACCGGAAAAGGCGCGGAGGACTTGAACGCTTGTAGAATGTCGAGGGTGGCATCTTCTGATGCGTCGTCACTGACCACCAGTTCATCGGGCTGCCGGGTCTGCACCAGCAAACTGTCAAGTTGTGCCTGGAGATAGTCCGCACCGTTATAGGTGGCCATGGCAACGGACACCGTTGAAGTATTGGGCGCCCGGGTTCCGTTCACGATGCCACTCGCGGCAGCCGACGAGCAACCACGATGTACTGGAAGGCGAGAAAACCGCGCAATCCCGGCAAGGCCAGGAACCGCGCAAAACGGTTCAGTCGGGACGGTCGTTCCACCAACCGATAATTGGTTCGCACCGTCACTATTTCCAGTCCGTTCTGAGCCATCAATCCTGGCAAATTACCCCGCGCGAAGAAACGCAGGTGAGTGCGATCATGAATTCCTCGCTCCCGGTAGGGCCAACGCTGCCGAAACACCAGGTTAAACAGCGTGTCGATATGGCGCACATTCGGCACGCAAGCGATAACTGTCGCGCCATCAGCGGCAACCTCGGTAACATCCCTGACCACTTTCCATGGATCTCTGAGGTGCTCAAGCACGTCGGCCATCACAACACAGTCGAAACTGGCGTTTGGAAACCCTTCAGCCAGCGCAAAGCTATCCATATCCGCCACGGTGACTTCATCCAGATGCTCCGTGGCCACGGCGGCCATATCCGCATCGTAATCGATGCCATGAACATAAAGCCCGGGTACCGCTGTTTTCGCCGCACGACCTAGCGCGCCTACGCTGCAGCCAATGTCCAGCATGCGAGTGGTCGATACGGGGATGCAGCCAATAATATCCTGACGCTCACCCAGATAAGACTTATTGAAGCTCATAGATAGTTATCCGCCGACTGCACAGCTGCATCACCCCGCTTGCTCTGTCCCCAGTACCTGTCCCGCAGGTTGTTCATTCGGATTCGCGTATCGCGCATAAGATGACGCCGATGAGGGTACTTCTGCAAGTACCTGTTCTCCTGCCTGAAGCTCCATTGCCAGACCAAAGTAGGCAGCGCTGTCTTCCATACGACGTAGGGCAGACTGATCTGGTCGCGCTTGGTATAGGTCTGGAAGTGATCCCACCACAACGCCATAGCCGGGGCCAATGCCTCATGCCTGTGCCAGCGAAACAATACGGCATTATCCGTCAATGGACGGTCATCCGGCATTCCATCGATTGCGTAGTCTGCCGTCTGGCGCTCATGTGCGGTCTTGTCCCGGGCATCAAACTTGGCCATGGCCAGGCAGGCCTCGATCTCTTCAGCGACTGTCTGCCTGTCGCGATGGCGAAACAGGGCCAACGCCCTGCCACTGTCAACGAACGCCCGAAACAGTGGCGACAGATCGCCGATCACGCCGATATTGCCATCCACGTAGATAGAGTACTCCGCCCGCGGGAATACCTCATGCGGGAAGAACTTGTGGTAGCGATTGATCTCGATCGCGGAGGAGGCCTGATACACCGGCGCAGCGCCTCGCCATCCAGGCGGTGCAGCGGCCTCACTGACACAGACGAACTCTGCGTTCATCTGTTGTCGGGCGGGTGGCAGCACAAGGTCATAGTCGCCCACTACGTTCGTATAGACTGTCCGGCAGGCAATGGCGCCTTCAGGCTCATACGACGCCTCCGACCTGCACCTGCCAGCGATTATCGCGCCCCATGGTCACCACCGTCGAATATACGTTCCACCAGGGCGTCAAGCATTGGTCCCTCCAGCGCCTTCAGTTCCTGAAATCGCCGGCGACCGGCGGCCACGAGCTCGGCGCACAGCTCCTCGTCATGCTGCACTTGCAACACCCGGTTGCGCAGCTCTTCCATGGACCCCACATCGAAGTAAAGCGCCGCTGCAGCACACACCTCGGGGACACTGCTGGTCGCTGCCGCTATGACGG
>NZ_CP019453.1 GCF_001983995.1 Halioglobus japonicus
CTGAGTAAGTGCTGTCGGCATCGGTGTAGACCTGATGGTGGAACTGGCGCTGGTTCAATGCGTCGCCAGAGCTGCCGGTGGTCTCGTCGTAGGTCCAACCGTTTTCCAACATGATCGGGCTGATCACCGAGACCGAAATAAGGTCTTCAAGCCCCTTTAGGGTGCGCATGATCAGGGTGCGATGCGCCCAGGGACAGGCCAATGATACGTACAGATGGTACCGACCTGGCTCTGCCTTGAAGCCACCCTCACCACTGGGGCCGGCGCTGCCGTCGGGGGTAATCCAGTGGCGGAACTGTGCATCCTCGCGCACAAACTTACCGCCGGAAGATTTAGTGTCGTACCAGGTGTCCTGCCACTTGCCGTCTACGAGTAATCCCATGATTGTTTCCTCCTGTATGGAGGGCGCTTACGCGCCCAGTTTGCGGTCGAGGGTGAAGGCGCCGGGGCGCGCATTGGCTATGGCCAGCAAGCCGCCCGCCATCGCCAGGTTCTTTAAGAGCATGATGAACTGCATCTGGTCGGCGAGATCTAAGTGGAACAGTACGCCGGATGCGATGCTGAACAAGGCGAGCAGAATGGCAACCAGTCGTGTCTGGAAGCCGACTACCAGGGCCGCGCCGCCAAGCACTTCGAGGGCGATCACGGCGGGGAGCAGGAAGCCGGGAACTCCCACGCTGGCCATGTAAGCGAGGTTGCCTTCATATCCGGAAATCTTCGACAGTCCGGCGAGAATGAAAAGCGCTGCCATCAGGGTTCTGGCCAGTAGGTCGGTGAGCTCGGCGGGGATTGCAGCGCTAATGCCGGCGTTAAGTTGTTGGTTGATTTCTGCGGTGGTCATCGTGTCTCTCCAGTGGATGCGTTTGGTTGCGGCCTGTAGTGGCCTGCGATGGAGAAACTATAAGTCCGAAAATAGCGAAATAAAAACGCATTAAATCGGCTTATATATTCTAAAAAATAGAAATATAGGTGGGTCGGTGGCTTGGGTATCAATACCCATACTGGCACTTTGGCGTCATGGTTTACCATTTGCGCATATGTGTTGAGGTAGTTGCTGCCGCCAGGCGCATGCGGGGCCAGGCTCTGCCTGCGCTGAACAATAAGGAGATTCACAGTGGGGATTTTGCAAGTGGTTGTCGACGGCGTCGACAGCGTCAAATTGACCGAGGTGGATGCGCCTCAGGCGGCGTCCGATGATGTGATCGTGAAAGTCGAGCAGTGCGGTATCTGCGGCTCGGATTTGGGTTACATCAGCATGGGTGGTCTTCTCGGCCCTGGTGTGCCCATGCGCCTTGGCCACGAACTCTCCGGCACTGTGGTGGAAGCTGGCAGCAATGTCTCTCATGTCGCCGTCGGTGACCGGGTTGTCGTTAATCCGGTGGCCAACAGCAACCATATTGGCAATGGCGGCCCCGAGGGTGGTTTTACACCACTGCTGCATGTCAGGGGCGCAGCGCAGGACGAGCAGAGCGTGATCAAGCTGCCCGATACCCTGGATTTCGAGCAGGGCGCACTGGTGGAGCCGCTGGCAGTGTCTATGCACGCTGTGCACAAGGCGTCGCTGACCCCGCAGGATCGGGTCGTGGTGTTTGGAGCCGGTCCTATCGGTCTTGGTATTGTGCTCGTGGCTCGCTACTACGGTGTTGATGACATTGTGGTGGTGGATCTCTCGGGGCAGCGTCTCAAGACCGCCAGCCAGTTAGGCGCCGCACCGTTTAAGGCGAGCGAAGGTGATCTGTTCCAATTCCTCTCTGAGCGCTGGGGCACCCGCGACGTCATGGGCATGCCCATGCCTGCAGCAGATGCGTTCTTCGAGGCCACGGGTGCCGGCCCGGTGTTCAATCAGATCGTGAATATGGCGCCGGTGAATGCGCGCGTGGTTGTAGTGGGCGTGCACAAAGCGCCGGTGGAATTTGATCTGGTGAACCTGCTGCTCCGGGAGCTTCAGGTCAGTGGCTCGATGGCCTATCCGGATGAATTCCCACAGGTGATCGAGATGCTGGCCAGCGGTGAGGTCAATCCTTCACCGCTGGTCAGTCATCGTTATGACTTGTCGGAGTTTCCCGATGCGTTGGCAATGGCGCGCGACCAAGCCCAGGCACTTAAGGTGCTCGTAGCCTGCCAGCGTTAGCGGTAACCCAGGGGGCAGGCCAGGTCTTTTATCGGAAGTAGGGCGCCGTGTGCGGCGCTCGCCGCATCCGATGCCAGAAAACACATGACTTCCGCCAGCGGCTGCAGTGCCACCCGGGTGGCGAAGTCGGCGTCAGCCTAAGTGCGGTTAAAGAGAGCGCCCCTTTGCCGTCATCATAGGACGGCATTTCCAGTGACCTGAAAATTACGAAGCAAAAGAATGTGGCGGAGTTTGCCAAGCGTTTGTCAAAGAGCAATGCGCCCGCAGAGCCCACTGAACTGATCCCCGCGGCGACAGTTCTTCTGTTGCGCGATGGCGCTGACGGCGTTGAAAAACTGATGCGCAAGAACTCTCGAATCGTCTTTCGCGGCTTTTGGGTGTTCCCCGGCGGCCGCATTGATCCCGAGGATGGCTCAGATCAGGACGCCATCCAGGAGCGGCCCGGGTTGCTGCGGCCAGAGAGGCGATGGAGGAGACCGCGCTGGATGTCACGCCTTATGAAAGCAGGTTTATTGCGCCAGCTTCGATCGCTGTACTGCAAATTGTCGATGAAGTGAATGGTGGGCTCATTGTAGTTGTTTGGAAGGGGCCTGAGCTGAGTAGAAACCAAGTCTTGGCGGGGGCGTACAGGGATGAAACAATATAACAAGAGCGGGCAGTGCGCTCCCGGACGGCCTTCCAGACCGTCCGCTTTCGCAAGCGTTATGAGTCATACTTGAATTAAGGAATGTCATTGATACCGAAAAAGTACACTCCATTAGTTTTTTCTTTTTTCATGTCTTTACTCATGTCATGTCTGATGTCTTTAATAATTTGCCTTCTTAATTTTGGTTTAATAGAAAACATCTTACTCATCTGGTTAAAATCTTGGGGAACTGCATTTTTAATTGCTTATCCAGTTGTTCTGTTAATTAACCCGCTAGTCAGCAAGCTCGTTAATCTTGTCATTAAAGACTAAAATGCATACCTATAAATCAGTATAAAGTTATATATTCGGCGAGAGTGAGGAAATCCTGTCCACCTCGTTCAATAAACGCAAAGGTCCACCACTGCGCTCCATGTAGGTGTCTCTGAGTTCTTGCATAACGCCGTAAGAAAGGGCGGCTGCGCGTGTACCACCACCTGAGAAGGCCAGCAGCACGAGGGTTTCATCGACATTGTTAGTGCGATAGGCACTGATCTGGCGGTATCCTGTGGATTCATCGACCTCAGTGATCGCCTGGTTGGGTGGCTTGTAGGTGGTAGCGCACCCGGCGAGTAGCAGCGCTGGCTGGCGAGGTGTTGGCGTAGAGCTATCTCCGCTAGGTCCCGTTACTACAGTTTTACCGTCAGTGGCGCACGCAGGTTCGTTTCGACCAGGGTGCCAGCGGGAATATTAATGGATGCGCCACTGGTGAGAATGGAGGCACCCACGCCCACCTTGGCACCTTTCTTGGCGCTGGAACTGCCTCCGTAAAGGCCGCCCAGGGCCGCTGCCCGAGCGGTGCGCTTGGCGGTTCTTCCCCCCTCATTACCTGTCTGTGCCTTCAACCCATCAGTGGTAATTTCATACATCAGCTCGTTCAACATAATGTCGGTGAATTCGATTGCCATTTCGGAGGAGCCCGCCACGCGGCCTGCGCTTTTGGCCTGGGTGATTCGGCCGTAGAGCATGGTGCCGCGAGGGGCTACGGTGACACCATCGACCATCAGTGCGCTTTCCAGCTGGGCGCGAAAGCGGTGCCCCGAAGAATGACGGCGGGTGTCGATGGCCTCGGACATGCGTATGACCAGACGGGTACCGCTGGCGACGGTGGCTGTTTTAGGCGGGGGTGGTGGTGCCGGTTCTGCTTTGGGTGCGGGCACCGCTTCTTGCGCAGCCTCGCGTGCGGCGACGCCTTCAGAGTTGAATATCGCAACCACCTCATCCTCGGGAAAGCCTCGATGCCGGCGCCCGTATCAAACATCATGATCCCGTTACTCATGCCGACAAATGTACCCTCAAGCAGGGTGCCATCGGCCAGCTCTATGGTATCGGCCAGACTGACTGGAGTGACGAGGATGGCGCTCAGGCCAAGTGGAAACAGAATACGTCGCATGGTCGGTGTCCTTACGTGAGTCGATCTCAAACTGAATTAGAGTATCAATAGCGTAGATAAAGCTCCGTTTTAGTCAACATCGCGCCACATTGACGAAAACTACCTATGCGGACACTCCCGCACTGTATTAGATTGCAGTCACACGCATTCTCAGATCGAAATTATGACTGAGGCTTTGGCCATGAAAAAGCGACTTTTGCTGTGCGGTATGGCACTGCTTATGGCAGTGGGTTAGCTGTCCGCCGACGAGGTAACAACGAAAGAATTCTCCGGCTGGATGGAAGACTATGACTCACGGCCAGGGCTTATAAACGGCCTATTGAGAGTAGACATCCTAGCTGATTATGTCGACCGGCCTGCTGACCTGTCGAAGTTCCCTGCTATTGACCCGAAAATCCTGTTCGCGGCGTTGAGCATGCATTCACATCCATTCACTCGTGAACGGGTGCACGCAACAGCTCATGCCATGCGGTTTTCACTGGCTTTTGCTGGCTTTGATCACTAGGACTTCAGTAGCGCACTTGCCGTGGCCCGCGACTCGGACCAGGCAATCAAGGTAATTGTGGGATTTCAGCGTTGAAACAGCTGCCCTGACGCCGGTCAGACGAGCCCTTTCACTGGCAGCAGGGCGCCGTGCACCGCGCTTGCAGCGTCGGATGCCAGAAAGCACATGACCTCCGCCAATTGCTCCGGGGAGACCCACTCAGCGAAGTCAGCGTCAGGCATGCCCTCGCGATTAGGGGGGTATCAATGATGCTGGGTAGCACCGCATTAACGTTGACCCCAGCTGCCTTCATCTCTTCTGACAGGCTCTCAGTGAGGCGCATCACCGACGACTTGGCACAGCCGTAGGCGCTCATTGCAGCCTGACCCGAGACCGCGCCCAGCGCGCCGACGTTAACGATGGCGCCACGCTGCTGTTTCAGCACCGGTGCGGCGGCGATGATGGCATTGCGCAGGGTCTCGACATTGATGCGGAACATCCAGTTCCACTGTTCATCACTGGGATCTGCCGCATCTACACCCATGGCAAAGCCGCCTGCAATGTTAAGCAACGCATCGAAGGGTCCGATACCTGCGATCACTGCCTGGGTCGCTTCGCGGTCGAGCAGATCAACCTTGTGATAACTGCCACCGGAACGTCGGCGTTGTCGACGATGTCCAGGCCAATGACTTCTGCGCCGTGTTGGTGGGCAATAGTGGCGGCGGCTTGGCCGAGCGTACCTGCGGCGCCGGTGATCACGATGCGTTTGTTGTTGAGCATTGGAATAGCCTTATGCGGATTTTGCAAAAGCGTATTCTGGATTAATCGCCAGCGCAGTCAACTCCTGTAGTGCGTCGTGTGTCTCGCCCAGGCTGCGCAATTCGTCGACCAGGCGTTCGTGCAGCGCCTTGCTGGCCACCGTGAGCATTTCAGCGCGCAGCAGCCATTCCTCTGGATACGCCTCCAGCGCTGCAGTCAGCGCGTCCTGGATGTCCGGATCACTGCTGTTCTTTTCCGCGCGGCGCACGTTCTCGACCAGCGCATAGCAGGCCATCAGTTGCACGTCGTGTTCAACGCGAATGGTCTCGGTGTGCGGAGTGGGTTTGTAGAGCTGCAGGGCGGTGCGGTCGGCGACGCCGCCGTACACGGAGGGAATGCTCGAACCTACTGCCAGGTCATATGTTCCCCAGGCGGGGTCGAACAGAATACGGCCGTGCAAATCCTGCACACTGCAGTCGCTGAACGTCAGTATCAGATTGCGGTGGTCCTGTCGAAACACCTTGTCGAGCGTCCCTTCAACGGTGATGCCCGAAAGGTATTCAAGGCGCACCGGTTTGCCGATGGCTATGTTGTGGGCGGCCAACTCGTCAATGGTGTACTCGGACAGGCATCGGCTGAAGTCCTTGATATGACCGATAGGTGAGCCAAAACCCTCGCTGTGCCAGGCCACGCCATGACCGATGATTTCCTGGTCGCGGTAGGCGAGCTGGGTGGGGCCACTGGTACGCAGATAGGTGGCATTACCCACGGCGTCACACAGGACCTCGCAGAACACGCCGCTTACCTGCATGCCACTGTCATAGGTCGCCGTGCACATACTGGCGGCATCGATGGCGGTGCGCAGTGACTCCGCGCCACCGCGCTTGAAGCACATGGACGCGGCGAATTCCTCCAACACCTGGCTGAGGTGCTTGCAGCTCTTGGTCACGAACAACTGTGGTTGCTCGCGCGTGATGTCATAAGCTGTGTTCACGGCATCAACCGTCAGCGGTACTTTCCTGACGGCTTCATCATTCAGGCAGTGGCGGCTCTCGCCGAGTGAAGACAGCAGGCCCGCGCCGAAGATGTGATAGTCATCGGGATCGCCGACCAGTCCGTATTCCACGGTCCACCAGTGCAGGCGAGTGAGTAGCGCAGCCTCCGAGGGCGGTTGCTCGCTTTGTGCCAGTCGTTCCAACTCGGCTTCTCCTGACGCGATTTCATCGGAGGAGCTGTCCGGGCACTCCTTGAGAATCGACAGCTTGCGAATGGCCTCGTACTGCTCGAGGTCTTCCCGCGTGGCGATTGCCTTCATGCCTACCGCGCCAAAGCGCTGCAAAAACTCGGCGTAGTCGATATCGACAATGAACGGTGCGTGACCGGCAGACTCGTGCACGATATCGGGTGCCGGGGTGTAGAAGACGTTGTACACGCTGCGCATATCCAGCGCGATGACCAGCACCTTTAGCGCCTGGAACTCCATGAAAATTGCCGGCGGGATAAAACCGTCGACGACCACCGCGCGCCAACCCAGTTGGGTCAGGCATGCGTTCATTTCTTCGATGGAGGGAATGTGATCGAGGGCGATGCCGGTGCGGGCAAGGCCGTCGAGGTACACCGGGTGTGCTGTTTTTTCCAGTTGCCCGGTGAGGTGTTTCATAATGAACAGCCTACCCGCCCACCTGCGCCCTTCGTCAAGGTCCAGGACTACAGCGATTACACGCCACGAGACCAGGCGGTATGGCGGTTCATTATGAAACACCTCACCGGGCAACTGGAAAAAACAGCACACCCGGTGTACCTCGACGGCCTTGCCCGCACCGGCATCGCCCTCGATCACATTCCCTCCATCGAAGAAATGAACGCATGCCTGACCCAACTGGGTTGGCGCGCGGTGGTCGTCGACGGTTTTATCCCGCCGGCAATTTTCATGGAGTTCCAGGCGCTAAAGGTGCTGGTCATCGCGCTGGATATGCGCAGCGTGTACAACGTCTTCTACACCCCGGCACCCGATATCGTGCACGAGTCTGCCGGTCACGCACCGTTCATTGTCGATATCGACTACGCCGAGTTTTTGCAGCGCTTTGGCGCGGTAGGCATGAAGGCAATCGCCACGCGGGAAGACCTCGAGCAGTACGAGGCCATTCGCAAGCTGTCGATTCTCAAGGAGTGCCCGGACAGCTCCTCCGATGAAATCGCGTCAGGAGAAGCCGAGTTGGAACGACTGGCACAAAGCGAGCAACCGCCCTCGGAGGCTGCGCTACTCACTCGCCTGCACTGGTGGACCGTGGAATACGGACTGGTCGGCGATCCCGATGACTATCACATCTTCGGCGCGGGCCTGCTGTCTTCACTCGGCGAGAGCCGCCACTGCCTGAATGATGAAGCCGTCAGGAAAGTACCGCTGACGGTTGATGCCGTGAACACAGCTTATGACATCACGCGCGAGCAACCACAGTTGTTCGTGACCAAGAGCTGCAAGCACCTCAGCCAGGTGTTGGAGGAATTCGCCGCGTCCATGTGCTTCAAGCGCGGTGGCGCGGAGTCACTGCGCACCGCCATCGATGCCGCCAGTATGTGCACGGCGACCTATGACAGTGGCATGCAGGTAAGCGGCGTGTTCTGCGAGGTCCTGTGTGACGCCGTGGGTAATGCCACCTATCTGCGTACCAGTGGCCCCACCCAGCTCGCCTACCGCGACCAGGAAATCATCGGTCATGGCGTGGCCTGGCACAGCGAGGGTTTTGGCTCACCTATCGGTCATATCAAGGACTTCAGCCGATGCCTGTCCGAGTACACCATTGACGAGTTGGCCGCCCACAACATAGCCATCGGCAAACCGGTGCGCCTTGAATACCTTTCGGGCATCACCGTTGAAGGGACGCTCGACAAGGTGTTTCGACAGGACCACCGCAATCTGATACTGACGTTCAGCGACTGCAGTGTGCAGGATTTGCACGGCCGTATTCTGTTCGACCCCGCCTGGGGAACATATGACCTGGCAGTAGGTTCGAGCATTCCCTCCGTGTACGGCGGCGTCGCCGACCGCACCGCCCTGCAGCTCTACAAACCCACTCCGCACACCGAGACCATTCGCGTTGAACACGACGTGCAACTGATGGCCTGCTATGCGCTGGTCGAGAACGTGCGCCGCGCGGAAAAGAACAGCAGTGATCCGGACATCCAGGACGCGCTGACTGCAGCGCTGGAGGCGTATCCAGAGGAATGGCTGCTGCGCGCTGAAATGCTCACGGTGGCCAGCAAGGCGCTGCACGAACGCCTGGTCGACGAATTGCGCAGCCTGGGCGAGACACACGACGCACTACAGGAGTTGACTGCGCTGGCGATTAATCCAGAATACGCTTTTGCAAAATCCGCATAAGGCTATTCCAATGCTCAACAACAAACGCATCGTGATCACCGGCGCCGCAGGTACGCTCGGCCAAGCCGCCGCCACTATTGCCCACCAACACGGCGCAGAAGTCATTGGCCTGGACATCGTCGACAACGCCGACGTTCCCGGTGGCAGTTATCACAAGGTTGATCTGCTCGACCGCGAAGCGACCCAGGCAGTGATCGCAGGTATCGGACCCTTCGATGCGTTGCTTAACATTGCAGGCGGCTTTGCCATGGGTGTAGATGCGGCAGATCCCAGTGATGAACAGTGGAACTGGATGTTCCGCATCAATGTCGAGACCCTGCGCAATGCCATCATCGCCGCCGCACCGGTGCTGAAACAGCAGCGTGGCGCCATCGTTAACGTCGGCGCGCTGGGCGCGGTCTCGGGTCAGGCTGCAATGAGCGCCTACGGCTGTGCCAAGTCGTCGGTGATGCGCCTCACTGAGAGCCTGTCAGAAGAGATGAAGGCAGCTGGGGTCAACGTTAATGCGGTGCTACCCAGCATCATTGATACCCCCCTAATCGCGAGGGCATGCCTGACGCTGACTTCGCTGAGTGGGTCTCCCCGGAGCAATTGGCGGAGGTCATGTGCTTTCTGGCATCCGACGCTGCAAGCGCGGTGCACGGCGCCCTGCTGCCAGTGAAAGGGCTCGTCTGACCGGCGTCAGGGCAGCTGTTTCAACGCTGAAATCCCACAATTACCTTGATTGCCTGGTCCGAGTCGCGGGCCACGGCAAGTGCGCTACTGAAGTCCTAGTGATCAAAGCCAGCAAAAGCCAGTGAAAACCGCATGGCATGAGCTGTTGCGTGCACCCGTTCACGAGTGAATGGATGTGAATGGCATGCTCAACGCCGCGAACAGGATTTTCGGGTCAATAGCAGGGAACTTCGACAGGTCAGCAGGCCCGGTCGACATAATCAGCTAGGATGTCTACTCTCAATAGGCCGTTTATAAGCCCTGGCCGTGAGTCATAGTCTTCCATCCAGCCGGAGAATTCTTTCGTTGTTACCTCGTCGGCGGACAGCTAACCCACTGCCATAAGCAGTGCCATACCGCACAGCAAAAGTCGCTTTTTCATGGCCAAAGCCTCAGTCATAATTTCGATCTGAGAATGCGTGTGACTGCAATCTAATACAGTGCGGGAGTGTCCGCATAGGTAGTTTTCGTCAATGTGGCGCGATGTTGACTAAAACGGAGCTTTATCTACGCTATTGATACTCTAATTCAGTTTGAGATCGACTCACGTAAGGACACCGACCATGCGACGTATTCTGTTTCCACTTGGCCTGAGCGCCATCCTCGTCACTCCAGTCAGTCTGGCCGATACCATAGAGCTGGCCGATGGCACCCTGCTTGAGGGTACATTTGTCGGCATGAGTAACGGGATCATGATGTTTGATACGGGCGCCGGCATCGAGGCTTTCCCCGAGGATGAGGTGGTTGCGATATTCAACTCTGAAGGCGTCGCCGCACGCGAGGCTGCGCAAGAAGCGGTGCCCGCACCCAAAGCAGAACCGGCACCACCACCCCCGCCTAAAACAGCCACCGTCGCCAGCGGTACCCGTCTGGTCATACGCATGTCCGAGGCCATCGACACCCGCCGTCATTCTTCGGGGCACCGCTTTCGCGCCCAGCTGGAAAGCGCACTGATGGTCGATGGTGTCACCGTAGCCCCTCGCGGCACCATGCTCTACGGCCGAATCACCCAGGCCAAAAGCGCAGGCCGCGTGGCGGGCTCCTCCGAAATGGCAATCGAATTCACCGACATTATGTTGAACGAGCTGATGTATGAAATTACCACTGATGGGTTGAAGGCACAGACAGGTAATGAGGCGGGAAGAACCGCCAAGCGCACCGCTCGGGCAGCGGCCCTGGGCGGCCTTTACGGAGGCAGTTCCAGCGCCAAGAAAGGTGCCAAGGTGGCGTGGTGCCTCCATTCTCACCAGTGGCGCATCCATTAATATTCCCGCTGGCACCCTGGTCGAAACGAACCTGCGTGCGCCACTGACGGTAAAACTGTAGTAACGGGACCTAGCGGAGATAGCTCTACGCCAACACCTCGCCAGCCAGCGCTGCTACTCGCCGGGTGCGCTACCACCTACAAGCCACCCCAACCAGGCGATCACTGAGGTCGATGAATCCACAGGATAACCGCCAGATCAGTGCCTATCGCACTAACAATGTCGATGAAACCCTCGTGCTGCTGCCTTCTCAGGTGGTGGTACACGCGCAGGCCGCCCTTTCTTACGGCGTTATGCAAGAACTCAGAGACACCTACATGGAGCGCAGTGGTGGACCTTTGCGTTTATTTGAACGAGGTGGACAGGATTTCCTCACTCTCGCCGAATATATAACTTTATACTGATTTATAGGTATGCATTTTAGTCTTTAATGACAAGATTAACGAGCTTGCTGACTAGCGGTTAATTAACAGAACAACTGGATAAGCAATTAAAAATGCAGTTCCCCAAGATTTTAACCAGATGAGTAAGATGTTTTCTATTAAACCAAAATTAAGAAGGCAAATTATTAAAGACATCAGACATGACATGAGTAAAAGACATGAAAAAAGAAAAAAC